>JACPIK010000001.1 GCA_016188115.1 Candidatus Woesearchaeota archaeon | reverse complement strand
TACAAATCCTTTGCTTGTAGAGGGATCCCTCCATAAGCGCTGTCCCTGGCTTCAGGTGAGGTTTTCGGGCAGATAACATTAGATTGTTATGACATATCTTGATGAGGAAACATTGGAGACCGGAGAAGCGGCTCCTGAAGTCGCAACCGAAGAGGAAAAGGTTGAAGGAGGCGAAGAGAATGCGTAAGCATTGATTCGCGCCGGAAAATTTTTCCGTACTTCTCAAAAGCCGCGGCGCATGCGCCGCGGCTTTTGATTTTGCGGGAATGCGTGGTATTATTTTTTTGTTCGCGGATGTAGTTTAGTGGCAGAACTTCTGGCTTCCAACCAGATGGCGCGAGTTCGATTCTCGCCGTCCGCACTTTTTAAGATTTTTCGCGCCCCGGCGTATCAATCGTTGTTTCTATTTCAGAAAAATTGGAGGTTCTAACATTGTCTCGTTGCCCGTATAGGGAAGGAAAATAGTTTAGTTGGGTATAAACCATTTCTTCTGAGAACTAAATGGTTTTTTGGTATTTGAGGAGAGGTTCTAACGAACTATACTAGAGCACGGCCAAAACAGCAAAACATGTAATCCATCATGTCCGCCCCGTCTGTGCTCTTAGACAGGGCAAGAGAAGGCATAGAGAAAGCACTAGATTGGTCTTGATATAATTCTACAAAAATATTTTATGATTTCTGCTTTAATAAAGTTAGAATCTTTTTTATTGCCACCACCGGGTTCTTTTTAATCTGATGCTCCCAGATACGAATAACTATCCAGCCTCTTTTCTTAATTTGCTGAACTTGTTTTCGGTCCCTATGTATATTTTCTTTGATTTTGTTTCTCCAGAACTGTTTATTTGTTTGTGGAGAAAACCGACATTTCATGCAACCATGCCAGAAACAACCATCAACGAAAATGGCAACTTTATTTCGCATAAATATAAAATCTGGTGTCCCTGGAAGTGATTTGTAATGTCTTCTCCAGCCATTTATTTTATATCCTCGGAATAAAAGTCTGAGCTTATTTTCCGTGCTTTTGTTTCCGCGATTTTTTATTGCGGCCATATTCTGCGATCTTTGTTTTTTGGTGTGCACATCTGTCATTTTGTGATTAAACACCACTTTCTATGACAAGACAATACTGGCTTGAAAATATAATAGAAAAAGTGTATTTTGCAAGTATGTCTCAATGGGAAAAACCTGTTTATAAAAGACTCGCGGCATCTGAGCTCGGTGCCGGACATACCTCGGGAATTGTTCCAACGGTTGAAACCCAGCCGTATTTCGGCACACCTCAAAAAGCGGAATCGCACCTAATCAAAAAAATATTTATTGAATTCTGGATTGGCAAAAAAAGCAAAATCATAACGACAAATGTTAACTATTTTAAAAGTGATACGCATGATCATATTCATCTTACGGGCAATTTATTGCCGACATATAAAGCCGGTGGTGCTTCCGTCGGGGATATTTTAGTTTTCTGGAAATCCATAGAAGATGAAAATAGCTTCAAGGCAGAACTGATCAAGCTTGGCTCGGCACGATGGAAAATGATTGAGGGACAGGGACTTCCCTCGGCGGGGGGTTTTATCGAACTTTCGCCGCCCGGCAAAGATTCTGAATTGGCAGATACAGACGAAGAAACTGATGACTATGAAATACTCTCAGAAGTTGAAGAAACTTTAACGCCGGCCGATTTTCCTACTGTAAATCGGCGTGGTCGTATTAAGCAGGGATCACGAATGATCACTGTAAGAAACAAAGCTAAGGGAGATTTTGTTTTAAAACAGCAAAACTATAAATGCCAAGTTGACGGATCTCATAGAAGCTTTTTAACACCGGCAGAAGTGCCGTATATGGAAAAACACCACTTGATATCAATGCGATTTTATGAGGAATTTGATAAGGACCTGGATGATATCAATAACATAGTTTCTATGTGCCCGACATGCCATAAACATATTCATCTCGGAAAAAAAGAAGAAATCGGCAATATCCTGAAAATACTTTACAAAAAACAAAAGGACGCATTGCAAAATGCAGGTTTTGTAATCTCTCTGGAAGACTTAAAGGGAAAGTATGGTGTGATTTGAACTACGCGCGCAGGAATCCAGTATTTTGAAAAAGATTTTCCAAAACAGATTGAGCGACATTTACGGTAATGGCATTCCCGGCTTGTCTATAGAGCTGTGTATCGGAAACCCCGTTTGCCGCAGCATTCTTTACGAAAAAATCATCAAATCCTTGCAATCGAAACGCTTCTAACGGAGTAATTTTTCTGACCCCTTTTTTGTTTATAGAAACTTTTGAGACATCGCCATCTTTAAAAACTCCCTGGATAAAATCATCGGAATAATAGTTATCTTGATTTGCCCTATGCATCTTGTGCATGCTGGCCGTTAGTGGTCTTGCGACAAGCCGATTTATTTCTGATTTAGAATAATAATTTCCGCTTCCATGTGCGAGGATTGTTTTAAGTATTCTTTCAGAAAGATAATACTTTTCATCCGTTTTTTTCTCTAAAAGATGCCAGGTTGTTTGGTATTTTGGTTTTCGTTTCCAAGAAATACTATTCAAATCCAATTCGGTCAACACCTTTTTATTCTTGGAACCGAGAATATACAAACGGCGTCTAATTTGTGGAACGCCGAAATTAACACTATTCATAATTTTAACTTCAGTCATATAACCCAGTTCATTAGAAAGAACGGATATTATTCTCTGTAAAGTTTTTCCACCGTCATGAGTCTGTAGGCCCCGCACGTTCTCGAGAATGAAGAAGGGCGGTTTTTTGATTGCCAGTATTTCGGCAATATGAAAAAATAATGTCCCTCTGGTATCTTCAAATCCCTTTTTCATACCCATGAGACTAAACGGTTGGCAAGGAAACCCCGCAAAAAGAATGTCAAAATTTGGAAGACTTTTTCTTATTTCTGCTACGGAGTTTAATCTGGTTACGTCACCAATGTCTATTTCATCATCAGTATCAAAGTTGCTACGATAAGTTGTGAGAGCATATTTGTCTATCTCGCTATAACCTACGCACCGTGATTTTATACCGATGCTCTTTGAAGCCCGGCTCATAGCCAAACGAAACCCCCCTATCCCGGAGAATAGATCAAGATAAGTTAATTCTGCACCGTCATTTTTACGAATTTGCATATATTTTTATGACAGATGTTTTCTCAAAACCCCGGCTATTATATTTGACAATGGTGGTGGAACAGCGTTGCCAATCTGGTTATACCATTGTGTATAAGGACCATAAAAAACATAATCATCCGGGAAACCTTGTATCCTGGCCGCCTCACGAGGTGTAAGTCCTCTTGCTTCATTGGGATGTATGTACATATGACAATCAAATTTCATATGAGAAGTTATTGTTTTAGAAGGTTTACCATGAATCAATTTGTAAAATTTATCTTTAAATATCCCCTTACGGTTATTATATGGCATTATGTGCGCAATGTCAGGATGGTCAGACCTCCCGCCTTGCGGGAGAAGTTTAAAAATCAAAAGGTCTCTGTCGTTGTTGTAGCGAGCTTTATGGTTGTAGATTGAACTTGGAATCCTGCCGCTATTTATTTTTTTTACATAGGATCTATCTCCACGATCATTCAAGAAAATTTTGTCCTTAAACAGCCCCGATTTTTTTGAATCAATCTCGGTATTATTTTTCTCGCTCCTTGCTACCAATTTACGCAGTCCCCAAAAAGCCGAACTTATCGGAATTTCGTTTGGTTGTTTTTTTATATCAATATGCCTAAAAATCGTGGTCAGAATTTCTTTTGGGTTCTTAAAACTCTTTTCCCGCAGTCCTAAATAGATCAATCTTTCCCTGTTTTGAGGAACGCCATAATTTTTTGCATTAACGATTTGGTACGAGACCGCATACCCTCCTTTTTCAAAATCCTCAACGATCTGTTTTGCCACAGGCAACATTCCCTTAACATTCTCCATTAAAAATGCTCTTGGTTGTAGATTGAAAACTGCTTTGACGAACTCTTTGTAGAGATAATTACGAGGATCGTCAATAAGTCTTTGCCTATTTGCCATGCTGAATCCTTGACATGGGGGGCCACCAATAATCAGATCGACACTGTTTTTTTTAACACCCAGTTTATCGAAATATCCAGAGAGATTCCGTATATCGTCAAGAATAATAGAATCTGTTTTCAAGCTCGGATGATTTTTCTTAAATGTCTCAATAGAGTGACGATCGTTGTCATTTGCTAAAATTAGTTCGAAACCATTGTTTTCGAATCCGAGTGATAACCCGCCAGCTCCGCAAAAAAGGTCTATAAAAGTAAGTTTTTTGTTTTTTATTTTCATTCAGAAAAAAACTATTTAAATTTCCTTAAAACTCCTACGACTTTTCCCTGTATTTCTACATTTTTTTCATAAAACGGCTTCATTTCGGGATTGGCTGGCTGAAGTCTGATCCGATTTTTTTCTTTGTAGATTTTCTTTAATGTCGCTTCGTTGCTGTCGGGTAAATACGCGACTGCTGATTCCCCGTTTTCTACGACTGGCTGTTCGCGAACAATAACAGTATCGCCATCTGATATGCCCTCGTTTATCATGCTGTTGCCCTCAACCTTTAAGGCATAATGACGGCCTGACTTTGAAAGCATATTTTTAGGAACTTGAATCGGCTCCGGATTTTGGATTGCCTCAACTGGTTTTCCTGCGGCAATAATGCCGAGTAAGGGAATCTCAACAAGATCGCTTATGCCGTTTTGAAAAATCTCAATAGAACGTGCATGACCCTTTTGTCTTTGCACGTATCCTTTTTTACGCAGGACGGACAAATACTGATGTACCGTTGCCGGAGATGACAATTTGAATTTTTTACCGATCTCCTCCAGAGTAGGAGGGTATCCTTTCGTTTTTTGAAAGGATTTGATGAAATCCAGTATCGCTTTTTGATTTCTGGTTAATGTGGATATTTTCATAGTTGACATTGAAACGGCAAAAAACTACTATAAAACTATTATACGAAAAAAATACGAAACTGTGTATAGGGTGAGATATCCACAGGGTTCGTAAAGTAGAGTTTTAGTTCTTTAAAAGCTGGTGAGGAAACTTCCGCCCACTTTTCTGATATCAAGCTAAGTCGCCTTTATCCTCCCTCTACAGGTGCTTTATGGCATTTGTGGTGGGGGTTTGAATAAAGGTCGGCGAACCTCTGATTATTAGAAGCTAAGCAGAAGTTAAAAACATGGCTAAGAAAGTCATTACTCACACGGGAGAGAAGACGCCGATATCTGGGCAATATCAGCCCATCGGTACTAAGCAAGAAATCACCTTGTCAAAAGGCGATCGCGTGCCTCCATATCATCAGAGAGCAAAAAACTTTGTTCTCGTAGATAGGACAAAGCACAAGAGATAAACTTCTATCTCGTATCCTCGCCAGCTTTTAGAGAGTTAATTTTTAAAAATATGAAATTAGAAAAATTTAGAATCAAAAACTATAAATCAATAATAGACAGCGGCGACTGTTATTTAACAGACACTATTACTATTTTTGCTGGCAAAAACGAGTCCGGGAAAACCTCTATTTTAGAGGCATTGGAAGATTTCGACACTGATAAAAAAATTAGAGAAAGTTCGAAGCCAATCAAAAATAAAGAAGCTGTGCCACAAATCGAAATAACATTCAAAATAGAAAAAGCGACTTTAAAAGAAATTATGGGTGAACTTGGTTGGAAGAAAAAAGTTTCCAACGACATTATTATAGATATTAAAAAAACTTATCCAGATGATTATTCAATCACAGGACAATCTTTAACTGCCGCTGGAATTTGGAATCTACATGAAGTAGCAGAGATAAAGAAAAAAATAGAAACCTCATGGCAAGAGACTAAAAAAATCCATACAAAATATACACAACTTGGCGGGACTATTTTTGATTTAGACTTTGATAATATTCAGAATCTAAAAACCTTGCTATCTCAATTTAAAAAACAGACAGCCCCAAATGTTGGCAATATTTCGGACGAAAAAGAAAAAATCAATTTCTCTGCTTTCTTAGAAGAATCTATCAATAAGCTTTCGGATCTTGAAAATTTGTTAGCATCTAAACAAACTTTATTGGATCTGCTAAAGAAAAAATATATTCCTAATTTTATTCTTTTTAATTCCTTTGATGATATTTTCCCCAACAAGATACCGGTCAAAGACTTGGAAACAAATGAATGGATTGAGGACCTTTCGATTATAAGTGATTTAAAACCAGAAACGATCAAGGGAACCGATGACAGAGAAAAACACATGCATAAGAAAAATGTTAATATCGTTTTGAACAAAGACTACGGTAAATTTTGGACGCAAGACATATCTAATCTTAAAATAGAATGGGATTCAACACACTTATATTTTTGGATAGAGGAAGATGATTATTTATATGAACCGAGTTTAAGAAGCAAGGGGCGCCAATGGCATTTGGCATTTTATGTTAAAGTTTCTGCACGAGCCAATGAAAATTTGCCTAATATAATACTAATTGACGAACCCGGCCTATTTTTACATGCCCAAGCCCAAAAAGATATCCTCGGAAAATTAGAAGATTCGGCTAAAGAAACTCAGTTAGTTTTTGCGACTCATTCCCCATATCTTCTTGAACCAGACAAATTAAACCGCATTCGTTTGATACACAGAACCAAAAAAGACGGCACGAAAATAGAAAATAAACTTCATGCACTTGCCGATAAAGAAACATTAACACCAATACTTACAGCAATTGGTTTAGAACTTACTGCTGGTATTGCCAACTTAGACAAAGCCAACAATGTTATAGTGGAAGGTCCGTCAGATTTATATTTTTTAGAAGCATTCAAAAGACTTATTAACAAAAACAAACTTAATTTTGTGTATGGCGGTGGATCAGGCAATATGCCTTTTGTTGGCACTATTCTACATGGCTGGGGATGTAAAGTGTTATATCTTTATGATAATGACCAGGGCAAAAAAGACGGAGAAAAAAATTTAAAAAACAACTGGTTGGTTAACAAAGAATTGATCATATCTGTTTTAGAAAGAGAAGGTAGTACCGAAGACGTATTTTCTCAGAATGATTTTAAGAAATATGTTTTGAAAAATAGTTCCTTAACATATACCACAAGTAATTCTGAATACATAAAAAATAAGGACAACAAGGCAGATAAAGTACTTTTAGCTAAGCTCTTTTTAGAGTCCGTGGAAAAAAACGAGGTAAAACTTACTCAAGCCACGATTGATAACATTTCAAAACTTTTTGAAAAAATAGAAAGCAAGTTCTGATACCATATATTTCCATATTGCTATACTAAAAAACGCTCGTCCTGTGTGAGCGTTCCTATGGGCAATATTTTCAGCTGATTTTTTATATCGTGAACTTCGTGACTATTGTGTGACTATTGTGAACATTTGCGGATGGATACGAACATTAAAAGTTGGGCACTCTAAGCAGGGTTCTATCGCAGACGGGCAGTATTTCATCAATATATCAGTTTTCTGCTTTCTAACCGCGTCTAACAGCTTTCTGCGGCGTTGAGAAAAACTACCAAGATGCTACTATATTGAATACCGAATAGTCGGTTAGCGTCTTGAGAGAGGTTCTAACATCGTCTATAAAAGTGCACTATAAAAAACACCGTCTTTCGGCGGTGTTTTTTTGAGCGGAAAGATTCTACTTGAATTATTTTCATAATCCGCTATAATAGCGGCATCATGTCAACCCCGCTACGAAGTAGGGCGCGGGCTGGCGTCTGTATTACAATGAATTTCCTTTATCCACCCAACCATAAACCAATGGATATGGATAACAATGGTAGTGAAACGCGCCCGCGACTTCGTACGGGGTCAAATTTCTCTAATGTAAAGATAAAGAAATTGAGCGACACCGAGGTGGAAATATCAGCAGAAATTCCCGCCGAGACGTTTGATTCCTATCGCGCCTCGGCGGTGAAAAAACTCGCGGGAGAGGTTTCCATAGACGGGTTTCGCAAGGGGCATATTCCCGAAACGGTCTTGGCGCAGAAAGTGGGCGAGGGGGCGATTCTCCACGAGACGGCGGAATCCGCGCTCTCTGACGCGTACCCCAAAATCCTCCGCGAACACGC